>NZ_CP016475.1 GCF_001693255.1 Picosynechococcus sp. PCC 7003 | reverse complement strand
TGAGTAAGTGATTACGTATTTAAGTGGTTAAGTGAATTTTAGCGCGATTTTCCCACTTGAACACGTGAATAAGTAAACAAGTGACTACTTGATTAAGTGGGTATAGGGGCGATCGCTTCAACCTCTGTCGGAGGTTTTACAAGGAGCTGATTCATTGATGACTGACAAGGCTACAGAGTAATGCCTCCAGAATCTACTTGCACTTTTTTACACGTATCTCGGCATGACCCCTATCCGAGATACGTCTTGAGCCTATGTCGCATTATGTACCTTTGTTGGGATGAACCCCATTATGCTGATCCGTTATACGCCATAAATTCCAGCGATCGCCTATAAATTATTTACTTCTGCTTCGGTGTAAACCTTGGCTTGTTCCAGTACCAGTTCAATGGCGAGGGCTTGCATATCAGGCGGATAACCATATTGGCGAAGTAAACGTTTCACCATCACCTTCATTCTGGCTCGGACACTCTCCTTTAAATTCCAGTCAATAGAAGCATTTTTCTTGATTCTCTCTGTGAGGGCGATCGCCAACTCTTTTAAACCACTAACTCCCATCACATCAATTGCGCTTTGGTTATCGCCGAGGGCTAGGTAAAAGGCATATTCGTAGGGTTCTAGTCCTAATTCCTCTGCCTCTTGATCGCCTTGGGTGAGTTCCTTGGATAGGTTGAGTAGTTCTTCGATTACGTCGGTAACTTCGATGACGTGGTTATGGTAGCGGCGTAGGGAATCTTCGAGCATATCCGCGAGTTTTCGGCTCTGGACAAGGTTTACTTTACGACGGTTGCGGACTTCATCATTCAGGAGTTTCTGGAGCAGTTCGACGGCAAGGTTTTTATGTTTCATACCCCGTACTTCGTCGATAAATTCATCGGAAATGATGGAAATATCGGGGTCTTTGATACCTGCTTCGTCAAAGATATTGATCACGGCATCGGTCACTAGGGCTTGGTCTACAACTTGCCGGATTGCACTTTCAATATCGCGGTTACTGAGTCCACCGTTACTGGGTTCGAGTTTATAGATGCTGGCTTGGATGGCTTGGAAAAAGGATATTTTTTCGGCTTGTGCGAGTGCTTCTGGGTGGGGAACGGCGAGGGAATAGGCTTTTGATAATGCGGTCACTTCCCGAAGAAATCTTTCTTTGCGGTCGGGGTGGCAGACATAATCGGTGGCGGATTTGAGGATGTTTAGTTTCCCTCCGGTGTCAGCACTGAAATATCGGTTGCTATCGAACTCTGCGAGGATTTGTTCGACCACTTCAATTTTGCTCAGGAGTAATCCCAAGGCTACATCTTGATCAAGGGTCGGTTGCCCTTTACCGCCGCTCTCGGCATAGAAATTGAGGGCTTTTTTCAGTTCGGTTGCCAGCCCCAAATAATCCACCACTAATCCGCCTTCTTTGTCGAAATAAACGCGGTTAATTCGGGCGATCGCCTGCATGAGGTTATGGGATTTTAGGGGTTTATCGATGTACATGGTGTGGAGGCAGGGGGCATCGAATCCGGTTAGCCACATATCGCAGACGATGACCATTTCGAGTTCATCATCGGGGTCTTTGAGTCGTTGGGCTAGAACTTGGCGATCGCCTTTGCTGGTGTGATGTTTCACGAGGGTTTCGTCGTCGTCGGCATTGGCAGTCATGACGACTTTGATTTTGCCCTTGGTCAGGTCGTCATCGTGCCAGTCTGGGAGGAGTTCAGTAATTTGGGCATAAAGGTTAGCGGCAATGCGACGGCTCATGGTGACGATCATCGCTTTACCCCGATTGGCTTTTTGGCGTTCGGCAAAGTGGCTGACAATATCGGCGGCGATCGCCTCTAGTCTTTTGGTTGCGCCGACAATGGCTTCGAGTTGGGTTCCCTTGGCTTTGGCTTTTTGGGTGGTGCTGAGGTCTTCAAACTGGAGGTCTTCTTCAAGTTCTTCGATCAGTTGTCTGCCCTGTTCTTCGAGTTCGAGTTTTATCAGGCGACTTTCGTAGTAAATGGGGACGGTTGCGCCATCTCTAACGGCTTGGGCAATGTCGTAAATGTCGATGTAATCGCCGAAAACTTCCTTGGTATTTTTGTCGCTGGTTTCGATGGGGGTTCCGGTAAAACCAACAAAGGAGGCATGGGGTAGGGCATCGCGGATATAACGGGCAAAGCCATATTTAGTTTGTTTCCCGATAATGTTTCCGGCTTCGTCCTTGAGGTCTACTTGTTTCGCTTTAAAGCCGTATTGACTGCGGTGGGCTTCGTCGGCGAGGACAATGATATTTTCTCGGTTACTGAGGGTGGGATATAGGGCTTCGCCATCAGTCGGGGCGAATTTCTGGATAGTGGAAAAGACAATGCCACCGGAGGCAACTTTGAGGAGGTCTTGGACGGCGGCGCGATCATCGGCTTGTTGGGGGTCTTGGCGCAGGAGCTGACGGCATCCGGCAAAGGTATCAAAGAGTTGGTCGTCTAGGTCGTTGCGGTCGGTCAGGACTAGGATTGTGGGATTTTCTAGGGCTTGGTTTAATACCAGTTTCCCGCTGAGAAAGACCATTGATAGGGATTTACCGCTGCCTTGGGTATGCCAAATTACTCCGCCTCGGCGATCGCCACTGGTGGCATTAACCACATTTTCTACTGCTTTATTGACGGCGTGATACTGGTGATAGGCAGCAATTTTCTTGATGGGTTTAATGGTGACTTGTTCGGTTTTGGGGTCTTGGGTCTTGGTTGCCTCGAAAACGGTAAAGTGGCGAATCAGGTCTAGGAGGGTCTGTTTATTCAGCATTCCCTCGGTTAAAACTTCGAGTTCGTTGGTTTGGTCGTCCTCTGTTTTGCCATCTTTGGTTTTCCACTGCATGAAGCGGTTGTAGTCGGCAGAAAGTGAGCCTGCTTTGGCGCTCAGTCCATCGGAGATAATCAGCAGGGCATTGTAGGTAAAGAGGCTGGGTATTTCGCGTTTATAGGTCTGGAGTTGGTTATAAGCGGCGTAAATATCGGCTTTTTGGTCGGCGGCGTTTTTCAGTTCGATCACCACCAAGGGTAAGCCGTTCACAAACAGGATGATATCGGGGCGGCGGTTGTGGTTATCTTCAATGATGGTGAATTGGTTAATGGCGAGAAATTCATTGTTTTCGGGGTGTTCCCAGTCAATGAGCCAAACTTTTTCACCTCTGGTTTCGCCGTCTTTCTGAAATTCTACGGTGATGCCTTCGGTGAGGTATTGGTGGAATTTTTGGTTGTTGGCGATGAGGTCTGGGCTGGCAATGCTTAGGACTTCGCGGATAGCTTGCTGTTGGGAGTCGTAGGGAATATCGGGATTTAAAGTATTGACAGCGTGCTTAAGTCTGCCTAATAAAACGACATCACTATAGGTGTCTCTTTCAGAATACTCGCTATCTGGCGCAATTTGAGCACCATGGATATATTCATAGCCTAAGCTTTCAAAAAGCCGAAGCATAAACTGTTCTATTTTATTTTCAGTAAGTTTCATCAGCTTTCAACATTATTAGGTACAAATTCTTGGTATTTGCTCAAATAAGCAATTTTATCTCCGTAAAAGAGTGCAATGCTTGTATCAACTAAAACTTCTGCAACTTCTACAGGATCATATTCCTCATCTAGCCATTCATTAAAATCTTGATAATCTTCATATACTGGCTGTATTTCCTCTTTTCCTTGAAGAGGATGTTCAATTTCATAAAAATCGATAATAAAACAAGCGATATTTTCTATTGTTGATATTAAAAACAAAGATGTAGTATTATCGATTTCTTCTTTTTTGTAAGACTTTAAATCTTTTCCATGGGAAAAAGCATTACGAATTTTGCCGAGATTAGTCAAAGAATTAATCAGACCAGTAATGAAGTTGCTATTCTCTTCATGACTAATAACATTAACTTTTTTTAGAGTTTGTCTTATAAGTGGATTGATTTTAATACTACGTAACTTGCTTGGATCATTTCGATATTCTTCATCTAGTTCAGATAGAATTGTTTTAAAAATCGTCTCTATCAAACTATTTGAGTTGCTGATTGCAGATTCTATATCAGATTCATAGCTAAACTCTATTCTATCTATCCATTTCTTTAAATCTCCCCAGCGATAAGAGTATTTTTCAGTGAGTTCTCTCAGTCTTGATAAGTCAGCCATATTATCAATTCACCCGCAGTTGTCCGCTCATTAGTTTAGGCAGCAAGGTATCACGGGTTTTTGTTAGGGTTTGAATTTCCAGAGCATTTTTAATACTCTTGTCTAATAACGGACTAAACACATTATTAAAGTCTTTTAATTGATTATCTGTGGGAACAACACAGAGAGCTTCTGTTAAATGCTTTCTCTGAATATGTCCCATTGTTGTTGCTTTACTTTTTGCTATGTGTTGAAAAATCTTCAGATGGGATAAAACCCACTGATGATAAAACCATTTTGGAAACTTCTCAGATGTCACCTTAAAAAGATGTTGATTTAATGCACCTTTTCCTAAACACCAAATTGCAACTTCTAAGGAGCCAGACCAAGAAAAAATAATATCTCCATTATCAATAACATATTGCTCTGGTATATTCTTTGTTGCTTTATCTGTATTGTCTGTAATTCTTTGTTTAAGCTCCCTAATCTTAATTACAGGTAAAATATCATTTTCGTTTTCTGGAGGATATTTTTGTAGAGCTAAACCATTCAAGAAATCAGCGATTGAATCTAAACTTTCAACTCGCCAACCTTCGGGGATTTCGCCGAGTTCTGAGGGAATCATTGCGCCGCCGGAGGATTTATAAGGTTTGCCGTCTTGGTTGGGGAACTCGAAATCGATAAACCAATGTTTGAATAATGTCTGGGCGATCGCCTCTAGGGTCTCGTTCTGTTTTCTCAGGTTCTCAATCTTCACATCTAGGCAGGATAAAACGGCGGCGATCGCCTTTTGCTCTTCTAAATTTAGTAAGGGAATTAATATTTCTTGTAAGTCCCTAATTGGTAACTGGGGTTGAGCTGAACCACTAGAAAAGGATTGAACTTGATATTTAAATAAATTAGATTTTAAAAATAAATAGAGAAACTCAGGAAGTACATTTTTTTGACATCTCAAAATTACCATTCCAGAATTTATCCTAATCTCTCCAAAAGGAATTGATTTTGTGAAAAAACCAATATTGCCTAAAGTTCCCCTGGTTGTTAAAACAATATCATTTCTTCTGAGCTTTCCTTTTCTTAATGATTCATCTTTTTGCTTGGAGATAAATTGACAATCCGAAAAATCAAAACCGTCCTCTCTAACATTTTTGGTACTCAAAAACAAACAGTAGCCTTTTTTCTTGAAATCTTCTGTTTTTGGATAATTTTTGCCTCGATCACCATCGATAATTTCGACGTCACTTTCTTTAAGCGTTATCAAATTTAATTCACTCATATTTCAAACTCCACCTTTTTTCTTCGTTAGCATTAATTCGACCTCAGACTTTAATGCAGGTAAATTATTGGCGATTGAATCCCAAACTCGATTTAAACTAATGCCGCCTAAATAATCATGAACTAAAACATTCCGAAAACCCGCCAGTCCGCGCCAATCAACATTAGGCGCTTGGGTTTTCAAGCTATCGGAAAGCCGCTGGGTTGATTCCGCCATAATCTGCAACCGACGCAAAACCGCATCCTGAACCAAAGCATTTTCCAGAAAATCGTTCTGCCCTTTGACCGTGTAGCTTTGGACAGCCTCGATACACTCCAAAATATGCTCCAAATAAATTAGATCCTTGTCCTCACTCATAGCGGTTGAGCCTCCGCCAAAATGCGATCCCTAATCAAAACACTAATCCCATCCTCAGTCAGCACATCAACCCGCCGCCCTAACAAATCCTGTAAATCCATCAAAAGCCCCCCCGGAAACCAAGGCGTAGTCTTATTGGGGTCATAATCAATCAAAAAATCAATATCACTCTCCGGCGTATCCTCACCCCGTACCACCGAGCCAAACACTCGCACATTAAACGCCCCATGCTTTGCCGCAATCTCTAGAATGATTTCCCGTTTTTCCTCTAGTAAATCCTTTAATCCCATCACTCCACCTCCAGAGAAAAACCAACCTTCGCTAACTGAATTTTAATCTCAGTATCCAGCGCCAAACCCTCTTTCATCTGTTCCGCCAACTCCGCCGTTAAAGCACCCATCTTCTCCTCAAAAGGAGTCCCATCATCTTCCTCATCTGGAATCCCCACATATCGCCCCGGAGTCAAAACAAACTTATGCTTTTCGATATCCGCTAAATCTGCCGACTTACAGAAACCCTTAATATCCTCATACTTGCCCCCTTCCAGTTTCCACTGATGGTAAGTATCCGCAACCTTGGCGATATCCTCCTCCGCAAACGCCCGATTACGCCGATTGACCATATAGCCCAACTCCGACGCATCGATAAATAACACCTCACCCTTCCGAGAGCGATTCTTATTACCGTTCTTATAGCGAGACAGGAACCACAGACAAGCCGGAATGCCAGTATTGTAAAAAAGCTGAGTCGGGAGCATCACAATACAATCCACCAAATCCGCCTCCACCAATGCCTTGCGAATGTCCCCCTCACCACTGGTATTAGAAGACAGCGACCCATTCGACAGCACAAAACCCGCCGAACCCGTGGGCGAGAGATGATAGAGGAAATGCTGTACCCAAGCAAAATTTGCATTCCCCTTTGGCGGCGCACCATAAGTCCAACGACCATCACCCTGTAATAAATCCCCACTCCAATCACTGTCATTGAATGGCGGATTAGCGATCACAAAATCAGCCTTTAGATCCCTATGGGCATCATTGAGGAAAGACCCCTCCGGATTCCACTTAATATTGCTGCCATCAATCCCCCGAATCGCGAGGTTCATCCGACAAAGCTTATAGGTCGTCTCGTTGCTCTCCTGCCCATAGATCGACACATCATCCAGCCGTCCTTGGTGCGCCTCAATGAATTTCTGACTCTGGACAAACATTCCCCCAGAACCACAGCAAGGGTCAAACACCCGCCCATGGTACGGTTCCAACATCTCCACCAAGAGCCGCACAATACTTTCGGGAGTATAGAACTGTCCCCCTTTCTTCCCCTCATTCAGCGCAAACTGACCGAGAAAATACTCATAGACCCGACCTAATAAATCCTGAGCCTGAGCCTCCGCATCCCCAAGGGCAATCGAACCAATCAGATCAATCAGTCCCCCCAGAGAAGCCGGATCGAGTTTTTGCTGACCATAAACCTTCGGCAAAATCCCTTTCAGACGTTTCGCATTTTCCGCCTCAATCTTTGCCATCGCCTGATCGACAATTTCCCCAATATCAGGCTGTTTCGCTTTCCCCTGAATAAAAGACCATCGCGCTTCCTTCGGCACAAAGAAAACATTCTCCGCCACATACTCGTCTTTATCCTCTGGGTCTGCCCCCTCATACATTCCCTCACCAGCAACCAGTTTTTGGTATAGCTCCTCGAAGGCATCCGAGATGTATTTCAGAAAGATTAGACCAAGGACAATGTGCTTATATTCCGCCGCATCAATATTCTTACGGAGCTTATCCGCTGATTTCCAAAGTTTCTGCTCAAAGGATTCTGTATCTACTTTTTTCGTCGTCTTGGGCATAGGTGGCGATCGCCTGAGATAAACACATAGAAGTTAGCGTAATCCAAAAGCTTATTTTAAGCACTTAAATGTCTACAAATCGCAATGAAGGTTAAAGTATTGGTGGTAATCTTCCCAAAGGAAAACCCATGCCGACCCAGGCCACACCAAAAAAAAATCAGCGACGTATCGGCAAAAGCGCAGATCCCAACTTTACCCGGACGACCATTTACCTGAGTAATGACCTACACCACCAAATCAAAGTCCATGCGGTGAGCAACAAAGAGGATATGTCTGAGCTGGTAGAGCGAGTAATGACTGATTACTTCACAAAGCAGAATTCATAACTAGACGGCGATTATATACATCATCTAAAATTCTTAATAATTTCAAAATTTCAATGAAAGCACAAGCAACACAGTTACTAAAATTTCTGCAAACCTCACTGCAATTAAATATCCCTATCTATCAACGTACTTATTCATGGGAGATCAAAGAATGTCAACAGTTATGGGATGACATTATTAGAGCAGGAAAAAGTGACAAGATAGAAGTACACTTTATAGGTTCAGTTGTTTATATAATGTCGAATGAAAGTGCAACTGCTCCCCTATTGATCATTGATGGTCAGCAACGACTAACAACTATTTCTATTTTACTAGAAGCTTTAGCAAGAGAACTTGAAAATTATTCTGAGGAAAAAATACCAAAAGGATTCTCCTCCTCTCAAATTCGTGGCAAATATCTCACGAATCCTTACCCTGATGATCCTTCTGAAAAATATAAGCTAATATTAACTCAAACAGATAAAGATACATGGCTATCGTTGCTGAAGAATCAGGATTTTCCACACAACAAATCTCTTAAAATTTCCACTAACTTTGATTTTTTTACTCAAAAGATTAGGGGAATTAATAATAATCTTCACCAATTGTGCAAGGGTCTGAAAAAATTAATGGTTGTTGACATTGCCTTAGACCGAAAATCTGATAATCCTCAACTCATATTTGAAAGCATGAACTCAACAGGACGAGAGTTGAGCCAAGCTGATTTAATACGTAATTTTATCCTTATGGGACTCGAACCAGAACAGCAAACGAGTCTCTATGAAAATTATTGGCGTAGAATGGAGTTGGAGTTTGGTCAAGAAGCTTATAGTAGCTACTTTGACAGCTTCATGCGATATTATTTAACAGTAAAATTAGGCGAATTACCTAAGAAAACGGATGTGTATGTCACGTTCAAAAAACTTATAAATTCAAAGACTATAGATTCCAATATCATAAATAAAACCGTCGAAGATTTATATCGATTTTCAAAATATTATTGTGCCATTGCTCTTGGGAGAGAAACAGACAAAGACTTAAAAAGTGCTTTCAGAGATTTAAGAGAATTAAAAGTCGATGTATGTTATCCACTACTCCTCGAATTGTACGCTGATTATCAGAATAAAATTCTTTCTAAAAATGAATTGCTAGAAGCTACGAGGCTCATTGAAAGTTATGTTTTTCGTAGAGCTATTTGTTCAATTCCCACAAACTCATTGAATAAAACATTTGCCAATTTTCACAAGTTTCTCAAAAAAGATCGATATCTTGAAAGCATTAAAGCCCGATTTTTAACATTGCCATCTTACAGAAGATTTCCTAATAATGAAGAATTTAAAAGAGAGTTAAAAATTCGTGATTTATATAACTTTCGTAATCGTTCCTATTGGCTACGTCGTTTAGAAAACCACAACAAAAAAGAATTAGTTGTTGTAGATGAATACACAATCGAGCATATCATGCCACAGAATAAAAAATTATCTGATGAGTGGCAGAAAGTTCTTGGCGAAAATTGGCAAGCAATTCAAGCGAAATGGTTACATACATTGGGAAACCTAACACTTACAGCTTATAACTCAGAATACAGTGATCGTCCATTTCCAGAAAAAAGAGACTTAACAATAGAAGTTGATGGTGGAACAGCAAAAGAAATTGGCTTTAAATATAGTCCTTTATCACTAAATCAGGGATTAGGTCAGATTGAAGAATGGACTGAAGATGAAATCAAGCATAGAGCTGAAAAATTGTCCCAAAAAGCAATTGAAGTTTGGGTAGCACCGAAACTTGAACAGGATGTCTTAGATGTCTATCAGGAAAAGGATACAAACAATACCAATTATTCAGTTAACGATCACCCACATCTTCTCTCTGGAAATATTAAAAAGTTGTTTACGGAGTTTAGGAAGCAAGTGCTTGACCTTGACCCTTGCATTACAGAAGAATTTTTAAAACTTTATGTAGCGTATAAAGCCGAAACCAACTTTGTTGATGTAGTTCCCCAAGCCAAACGATTGAGACTATCTCTAAATATGAAATTCCCTGAAATCAATGATCCTAAAGGTTTATGCAAAGATGTAACTAATTTAGGTCGTTGGGGAAATGGTGATGTCGAAGTTGGTTTAGAAAATTTAGAGCAACTTCCCTATGTCATTGGCCTCGTACGGCAATCTTTTGAAAAGCAGATGAATAACAGTGATGATGAAATCTAGTAACGTTCCACAAAGCATATTTCTCGGCGATCACCTGCCTTCAAACCTTTACAGAGCAATGATCCCCAACGATAGAATTAATTTAAGAATAGACAAAAAATAGCCTAAGCTTACGATAATTTGCAGCTATTTTCCTTGAAAGCCTTGTATAGAAATAGTTTCAGCGATTTCAATAAGCTTACGATAATTCGCGTTAAAGCGCGCTTCACCGCTTAATATCCTATATGCGATTATTCACTCAACCAATGCTTTTTTCTCATTGAGGGTAACGAATAGGCGCACCGCAAAGCGGATCTCTTCGAGATCGCCTTAGTCATCTCCAACAAACGGAGTGACCACAATATGTAGAAATGACTTAAACCCGTGTTATATTATTTTCACGTGGTTATCTCGTCATTCAAACCACTGATTTAGTAGATGAGCTAGAGCAACATCGTTTTTCCCACAGAAGTTTCAAAGGTTGCAGAACCATTGCTGCGCCTATACATAACTTCCAAAGAGGAAAAACCAGTATGTCTCTACTAAATCTCCGGTTTCGCGCTATTGCTGCTCGTCTTCAAGTTTTAGACAATTCACATCCCGACCTCGCCTTCCCCAAGGTTAGTAACTTGGTACAGACCCATCCCTCTTGGGAACTACGCCTGTAGCCTGGCAGCATGTGAACTTTTATGGTCGCTATGAGTTCAATAGAAGCCCTGAAAGATTGATATAGAAGCGATCCTTCAACAATTGATACAGCTTCCAATTCCCTCAGATGAGTAAGCCTTTTTCTGGAATATACCTTTTCGGGGGGATATGTAAAAAACCCCATAAACCACAACAAAAAGTACATAAGAACTATTAGATGACTTGGCCCTACTAAATTCGCTGAAGAGTAATAAGTTCTCAAAATTTTGAATCTATTTACAAGGACTGGAATAACCCAAGCTAGGCCCGGAAGCACGCCAACGATTTTCGCTATAAATAGCTCGATGCCAATGTCCATCACCATGATGGCCATACGTCACACCGTTACGATCCTTACAGATTGAAGAAGCCACAAGAAAGCCTGAACTAGCATTACCAGCACCGCTAAAGCTAAGGCAAAGAGTTATGGCGAGAATTAAACCTGATAAAAATTGCTTTGTCATATTGAGTCAATGTTCAAACTAGCTCTTGAATTGTAAACCATCATTTACTCAACAATTTCACAACTATCCTTTTATATGCTCACTTAAAATTAACTCGACTTCTTCAGCCAAATTAAGACACAAAATAGGATCTAATTCTTCTTTTCCTTTAGGTATATGAATAATCATCAGCTCATGAATTGGCTTTCCTAACATCCGAGCATATAAACTCAACTGAAGACTATAGTGAATATAGTTACAATCATCGAGGTGATCTAAAGGTGGCTTGAGTTTCTTCCCACCGAAACTATTTTTGTAAATAGCCTTATTAGTTTTCCAGTCGAAGATAGACCAAGTTCCATCATCTCTTTCTATGAGCAAATCTGCCATACCAGCTACGGATACATCATCTGCATGCAGAATTGTTTCTAAATGAAGTTTGTAGCCAGATTGCCTTAACGCATCGAATTTTGGAATATATGGCTGAATCAAGTCTATCTCAGTAGTATTGCCAAGAAGGTAGTTTTCTATTTGCTTATGTACTGCTGTACCATAGGGAGCTGCTGCATCCCACTCAGCTAAGATTTCAGAAATGCTGCGTCCTGTTTTTTGACTGACTCTCTCAGCATTTCCCATCCGGTCGAATGGCTCTTTGTACCGATTGATTATTTTAGAAACACTTGTGTATTGCTTGCCTTGAGTATCGATATATACATGAGTTTTTTTATCAAGCTTTATGTTGGTTGCAATTGGCATAGTTATTCTATAGGTTAAATTTTCTTCAGGAAATCAGCGCTTGAACTTCTTGTGCTTCCTGCATTAGAGGAGAATTAAGACCCCACAACTCTAGTAAAAGTGAAGAGCGAGTACAAGCAACATGAATCTGAGCACGCATACGCTGTATGTTCTCTTTCGCCATATCATCTTTCTCAAAGCTGTGGACATAAGTGAGGTGGCAAATATGTGCCGTATAGCCTTTTGCTGAGTTAATAGTGCTTACAGTAACTTTTCCGGGTACAAAAGCTGACTGATCACGTCCATCATGACCATTTTTAAGTTTTACAGGTATGTGAACAGCAATATCCTCTTTTTGTAACCGCTTACTTATCTCAACAACCTGATCTGTGAAAGGGGCCATAATCAAGACGTCATCTGGCTGTACATTATCACCATCGGCTGAAAGAGTATATTTGATTCGCTTTACCAGAGCATTAAGCATTAACTCTTCATTTAAAAAGGAGTTAATAACTGGGGGCATTCCCTCTTCAACAGCAAAGTTGATTTTAAACTGACGATTATCAATCTGTTCTACACTTAATTTTCCGGCGTTAGGATGATCTAAACTCGGATCATCAGGTATGCGTTCCTTCTTAAATTCACTAATGCCAGAGAACTGGATCATCTGTGGATCATCTTCAGCGAGGCTACCCAATAACAAACTGAAAGAGAAAGACAGGATTTTATTTGTATTTCTATGACCCACCCTCATAATCGTCTTAAGACCTCTTGGGTTCACATCTGCACCTAGAAGCTCTTTCCAGGGAGGAACCTTAGAGGTACTTCCAGGGCGTGGTCTTCCGTAAATATTTTGGGCATCGTCATAAAAAATGATAATACTTCGCCCTAACTCTGGTTGATCTTGAGTAAAGTGACGAAGTAGAGGATACCAATCAAGAATTAAATCCTGTCCCTCATCAACAAAAGTATAACGATATCTGTCTTTATCTAAACCATTATCTAAAATATAATCGACAGCTTTAGAAATATCTTTAAAATCATATTTTTTACCTGCCAGTTTCCTTGCATAGCGGTCTATATTCTGAATTGTGAGTTTAGAAAAAGGGAAAGGCCATTGACTCTGATTCTTGCGGATATTAAAACAGTTAATAATAAGTTCTTTCAGATAAGGAACAAGCGAACGATTGTAACAAAGGACTAAAACTTCCGGGATGCAGTCAGTATCGAATGATCTCTTATCTCCAATATCACTAGAACTATTAGTAATCTCACGCAAAAATACTTCTGCCACTGCATTTGCGAGAACAATAGTCTTCCCACTACCTGCTACACCCCGTATTACTTTCGGCCCTCGCGTAAGATTTGGACTAAATGCTAAATCTTCCTGTTCTTTTGTTAAACGCTTAAGATAATTATTTTTACGATCAATGAGTTGACCCAAAGAACCAGTAGGCAAATTGCGTAAATGATTATTTGCTTTTCTAAGACCAGATGTAGAGCCAAATACTTTACAGAATAACTCTAAAGCATCTCTACTCACATTAGAACTACGAGTGATATTTTTTAACTCAGGAACTCGCTTTTTAAATACTTCTACATCCAGCATATCACTCAGCCAAACTTTATCTTGGTCAACATGCTGAGATCGTGAAGCAACATCTTCCGGAGAAACATTAGGCAACCAGCCCGCATAATAAAGAGGGGGAAGTTCTAAATCTTGTCTATCAAATAATTCTTCAAGTGGAGCCTTCAAATCATAGGCAAATTCTCTAGGCTGATCGAGTAGATCTTTATCTCCTGAAGAGCGACCTTGATACATCACTTGAGGCACATTATTCTCAAAGCTTGATATTCCATTAATTGTATGACTTTTAATTTCAATTACAAAAATTCCAACCCCTTCAACCCAGGCCACAAAATCTTCTGGACGAGATATTTTTCCAAGTTTTGATATCTCTGGCTCAACAATCATGTAAACTTTGCGATCTTCAAATCCCTGGAGCAAAGCAACCATTGCCTTACACATAGCAGCGGCATGATTATAGTGTTTATGAACTGTTTGTAAGCGCTCAATATTCTTAATCTGAGCATCCTTATGATTCTTATAAGCTCTCTCTAAAGTAGCTAGTTCCGGAAATGACTTGTTGCTTGGAGCATTCATAATTAAAGAGAATATTGGCGAGAATACAGTTCAAAAGAACTAATTTATTATTAAGATTTACTTATATACACCTAGTCTAAAAAGAACTTGCATTTCCATAGACAATTGTTACTAAAACTTTAAATTCACACTAAGGAAGGGAGGGAAACTGCGTGTAAAGGGTACATACAGTCAAGATTCCTGTATTATTTTGGGCTAAAACCAAATTCATGCCCGAATATCCTGATATCTATATACCCCCTCGCTTGAAGCAGATCTCCTCGGCTAAGCCAGAGTTACCAGCTCCCCCAGCAAAACCTGTAAAACCTGAACATCCAACAAAACCTAAATGGTGGCCACCGATTACAGTAGGTCTGCTTTGCTTAGTGGCTACATTAATCATCTTTTCTAATATTCCTGTACTTAGCTTAATTACAGGAGGGCTAGGGATCGCAGTCACTCGATTGATTCAAACTCAAGGATTCAGAGGAGATTTAGCCGAATATCGTAGATTAGAGCAGGAATACCCTCGTAGACTAACCGACTACGAAAAGGAAAGAAGAAATTTTCAAGATCTCAAAAATAGACTCAAGGACCCTCAATTTGTTCAAGAGTACCAACAAAAACTTCTTAATCAGTTTAAAAATACTATTTATCAGCCTGATGGATATAACAGCAATGCTCGAACTGGACGCTGTGAAGGTTGTTTATACAGAGCGATGAATAAGCACCTTCCTGGAAAAATCATCCAAAATGCCAAACTAGATATTCCAAATTACTCATACCCCTATAGTCCTGATGTCTGCTATGTCTATGATGATATCTACTTTGATATTGAAGTAGACGAGCCTTATACACCACTCAATGGGGATGGGGATTATAAGCCCATCCATGGCTGGGAAGAATCGAAAGAACACAACAGAAACAATTTTTTCCTGAACAAGGGCTGGGTCGTGATTCGTTTCTCTGAGGAACAAGTGGCCCGTTATCCCGATTCATGTGTTAAGGAGATCGCCCAAGTAGTTGAGCAGATAACACAAGAACCACTTCCAGCTTCATTAGTCAATGTCGAAAATTTAAACCCTCAACCTCGCTGGACGATAGAGGAAGCAGAGCAATTGGCAGACCGTAATCATCGCCAAACCTATGACTGCTGATTTGTGGCGATCACCAACCTAAGCGCTAGATATCTGCCACCGGGAAAACAGACAGGCCATAAACCCTGAGCCTCCGGGCATCGCATCTAACTGCTGGGCCGCCCGCTGAATCGTCGGGAAATGAAATTTCACTACCAGCTTCCATAAAGGTCGGCGATCGCCCCTCGCTAAAGCCATAATTGCGTCCTGGATGGGCCTGAGTATGTCCCAAGACAGGGGTGAAACTGGGTCATCTGGTATCTGGTCTGGGGGAGATTGTTTATTGACCGCTAAAACTGCTGGATTTTGAGGTTTATTTTCTGGGATAGTCTGGCTGGATCTTGAATGTGGGAAAAAATGATCCGCTGGCTGTAACCCTTGCTGAATAGTTGTTTCAGGAACCGGATCATTTTTCTCTATAGATAAATTCTTGGTTTTCCAAAAATGATCCGCTTGACTAGCTATTTTCTTTTCTTCCAGGTCATCAAGGATGATGTTTTGCTCCCAGAATTGAAAGATGGCTTCCCGGTTAATGTCGCCGAAGTCGATGGGAGTGGTGAGAATGCCGTTGAGTTTTTGACGGACGGCTTTACCCTCACCATCCCTAGCCACATCAAGGCCAAGGAGATTCTTCAGGAGGAAGACTGAGATCGCCACGGGGGATTTGCGGGGGCAATCATCCAAACCAAGCCGGAGCTGGCGGGAAAAGTCCTGACGTTGTTTATCGTCATTGAGAATCTGCTTAATGCGCTCAATATGGGAACAATCACTGCTGATGTATCCTCGTTGGAGAATATCAGCTAACCCAAGCTTCCGCATCGCCGCCACAGTGACAGAAAAAGTCATTTGATTTACATCATTCTGAAATAACCTACCTTCATTGCTCTCCCGGAGGAATTTGAGTTTGCGTTCATCCCGCTGTTTAACAGCCTCCTGGGTTTGATTAAGCCAGAAGTGGAGCTGGAGCTTGCGGTAGAAATGGCGTTGGGTGAGGTGGGCCTGGGCGATCGCCTCGGAATCATCGCCATAGAGGGTGAGTAGATCCCCATGAACCTCCGCACATTTTTCGGGGTAGGTCTGGTCAAAGGTGGCCTTAGAAGCCTTTAAATCCTCCCCAAGTTTGGGCTTGCTGGCGAGGATGTCAGCGATGTATTTGCGGATTTGCTTGTGGCAACCATCATCGAGGAGTCTGCGGATTTTCTTGCGCTGGCCTCGGTCACAGAAGGATTGCTCAATGATTTGGTAGCCTTCCCGGTGGAGCTGGGCCATCACAGAGGCTTTGTAGTTCTTACCCAGTTCGTTATTCAAACAAATGCGTTCGGCAAAAGCCTTGAGCCAGGGATTAAACAGCCAGTTATCGCCCCAGTCGCCGAAGGATTGGAGGTGCTGACGGAGGAGTTGACCCTGTTTCGAGTCGTTAAGCAACAATTGCTGCACATTAGTGTGGCCCCCATAGCGTTGGGAGAGACTGTTGGCGGTGCTGCTGATCGCCACTAGGCGATCGCCATCGTTCCTGACCCTACTAAGCTTCTGGAGGAAGGATTCCACGGACTCATTGCCAGCAGCAATACCAATCACCGACTTAAAGTGGTCGCCCTTGATATTCACCCCAGTACCAATCACCGCCGTGGCGATCGCCAACTGGTAGTGATTAAGCACCTCAATATTCTTGGTGATTTTGTAGGCAGGGTGAGCCGGGTCACGGTTGGTATCACTATCGACCCGAATCGTCGAGTTAGCTTGACCAGAGAGGTAATTCTCTAGGGATTGACTGCCAAAGCGACTATTGGCCTTCTGACCTGCCACGGCGATGTAGGTGGGATTATCCGCTTGGAGTTGTTGAGCCGCATAAACCAGAGCATCAGTGGTATCAGAGCAAATAATTGCCTTGCGGTTATGGCGGTACTGCTTACGGATGAGACAGACCTCAGACTTGCGGGATGCGGTGAGGGAAACAGCCCAATCCACGGCAATGGTCTTTAGGTCAGCATCAGCGAGGATGACTTGGTGGGCACTTTCCATCAGTTCACCAATGTAGGCCATCACTGCAGCCCGACGTTCCCGGATAGAAGTGGTGCTGTGGCAGATGTGCTCCAGGATTTGTTCAATTTCATCCCAGAACAGGACAATTTTTTGGCTAGAGAAGTCATAATGCCGCAACTTCAGCACCGAATCCACCACCACACTGAGGCCATTGCTGGGCATCTCTGGGGGTAAAGGACTATCGGCCTCGATGTAGGTCATCTGCCATTCCTTCGCCTTCTCTGCCGCTAAACCGCGACGGTGGGACATTTGAATGGGGTAATACCCAAGGCGACGCAATTTCTCAATGTGCTGGCCTTGCTGGTAGGACTTACCGCAATTCTTCGGCACCTCCAGACCCACCACTCGTGCTTCTGTGGGTAGCGGAATGACATCATCAGGGAGATACTGTGCTCCATCGTTAATAGTGACCGTAGGCGTCACGGTAAAGCGTTGGGTGGCCTTGAGGGTTTTCTCAGCGGCTTCAGCCAGCTTGAAGGGTTGTAACCAGACATTAGGCGATCTGCGCACATAATCCCGCAGACCCTCGTCACAATCGCCTTGAGATTTATCCTGCCACTGGCCCCAGTCCGCAAATTTAAGCGGGGCGATCGCCTTCGCTAATTTGCCGTAACCCGCATAGAGATTTTTCTTCCTGAGATTCTGGCTATCGGCATCAGGGAGGAGGGTAAAGCGCCAAACCTTGTCATAGACCCCTAACAATCGCTGGACAGACTGCTCCCCAAAAATACCCCCAGCCGCACCCACTAGAATCACCTGGGGACTGTGCCGCCATTCCAGGAAAGCGCGGATTAGGGATTTGAGAGCACCTTCACAGAATTTGACTTCGTAGGGTTTTTTCGGATTAAAGTCAGGCGATCGCCACACAAAGAGCGGATTCTCACCTGTTTCCTTGAGTTGATTACGTCCGGCGAAGATCGCCCAATCATATTTGCGCTGGGAACGGTCATCTAAGGCCCGCTGGGCACCGCAAAACATCCCAGTGGCAGAATCTATTGCCGTGATGCCATAACCACCCTGACAGCCAAAGAGCCAGTGCTGGGACAGGGCAAAGTCAATTTCCTGCTGGGTTAAGCCACGTCGCAGGAGGTCAGTGTTTTGGGCCGGGGTTAATTCCGCTGGATATCCAAGAATTTCCTGGTGCCGTACCGGGATGGCGGGAAGTTGGGCCTGTCGTGCCGCTGCCTGGGCTTGGTATTCAGCCCGGAGTTTTGCCAGTGCAGCCCGGTGTTGCTCTGGATCTAGCCCTTTTTCCCGTTCTGGGGCATAGAGGGACTGACCAATTGCTGATTGACCAACAAACCGAAATCCGGGGGGGGGATCGTTGTGACTGAAGCAGTGGATCAGCTCCCCAGATTGCTTACAATCCAGTTTCTGCCTGCCGTTGCGGATACCACCACAGATGGGGCAATCGCCCTTGAGGAGGGTGAAGTTAGCCATGGTTCACCCCCATCCCAGACAGGCAAACAGAAATTTTTTGGCCAAAAGGATCGCCAAATTTCAGCTTAGGGGTTAGCATACAGATACCCCCCGCTTATCGAAATCAATCGAATTTTCGAGCGGAAGACCCCAGCGATGGGGCAAGAATAAAGTCAAAAAAGCATCCTTAATCCCAGGTGTCCAAACTTCGGAAAGGGTGCTTTTTTGCTGCGGACGCAGCTTTAGCATTGTCGTTTTATCTCATTGAATTTGAACGTTTGTAAAGGTTAGAAATCTTAGGGTTAATTAAAAACTTACTATAAATTTCCCGGATTGGCACATCGGGTTTTTTCAATACCTAAATAGAGTCATCAACCCAGTTGCATTCTGGACAATCGAAATGTACCCAATTTCTGTCCATATTAAAGTGATAACCGCAGTTGGGGCAGTGCTCAGTAAACATAGGATGACTGTCTAACATTTTCTGGGCACGTTCTAAATCGACCTCATGGCGATCGCCTATGGGATAGGTAAAACGAGGCATCATATCCCCATCATCTGTAAATTTCCATCCCGATGGTTGCCACTGTTTCTGATACTTCTGATCGGGTCGGTAATCGAGGCATGATGACCCCTCAACCCCTTGTGGGTGTACAGTACAGACGATATACGCGCTGTAGGCGTTGAATTGACAGGAATCACAGTCAGGAATTTTACGCATACAAAAAATCACTCCACCATTAGACTGGATGAGAGTTTATAGTGCTGGATACTAATGTTGAACCGCTCTATTGCCCTCATATCAACAAGCATAGCCTTATCTTCCTGTGTAGCCTGTGTCGAAGAAGGGATTTTTCCTAAACCACTTCAGTATGCTGTGTATCCTAGTCAAACGATTGATGGTGATACTGCTGTTGTTAGAGATCCGACTGATGCCACCAAAACAATCAAGCTGAATCTTTGTGGTATTAATGCTCCAGGGCTTGAGGAAGAAGGAGGAGAGGAAGCTCGACTGGCATTGGTTGATATCTTGATGCAGTCTCAACCCCACTTCACTGTTTATGTGGTGGATCGCGGTGATTTTTCTGGGGATGAGCATAACCATGCCGAAATTTTTTATCTTGGTCAAGTTGATGGCCAAGAGCAAGATATTTTTGTCAGCGCTGAGATGGTACGTCTTGGCCATGCAGTGATTGATGAACAAACAGTTGATAAATGTTTTAATGTCGATGTTCTCAGAGAGTTAAATTCTTAAATCGATTTTTGTTGGGCCATGAAGTGAGATGGTTACTAACCTTAACTTTGGTGTAAGACAAAAATAAAAAGGCTTTCTGAGAAATGTTTAGCCTTTGGTGTAAGACAAAAAATACTGATAACTTCTTGACCTCATTAATTATTTTTGTGGTGTAAGACAAAAATTAAACTGCTTCGCCGCTCAATCTCATCGACAGTCGTTTTACCTTGTCGGAAGTCGGTGCCGCTGGGGGTATCCTGGGGAAAGAGATAGGCTTCAGTCTGGCCGTTGTATTGGATGATGCGCCAAAAGTAATCGGGGATATCGGTGGGTTCATCGGCATTGATCAGTTGTAGGGGCTGACTATCATAGGCAGTGCCCACAATCACATAGACTTCGCCGTGCTGTCTAACAAGATCCCGTTCATATTCTTCGAGTTCTTTCCACGCTCCCCGGTTCAGGCTGGCTTTCTGGGGAGTGATGTTGCTGAGGTAGTTCACCTGTTGCCAGTTCTTACCTCGGAATGATGCCAAGGGTGCTAGATGGCCCCGGTCATAGTTGCCCCATTTGTAAGCTCCGCGAAAGTCTTCGGGTTCGAGGGTCTGGTCACGGGCGATCGCCGGATCTGCTTCCCATTCCCGGTCTTGGTCAGAACTGCCAGTGATGGTGGCTCGGTCTAAGCGGAAAGCAACCCAATCAGCAAACTTGGTGCGGTCATTGGAACTGAGACAGTAGATATCACGCACCACTAGATCATTAGTGGCTGGGGTTCCGATGGGTAAACCATTAGGAAGATGAACAGGGCAAGGGTTATTGCTGGCGCTTCCTCCGGGGACAGCGGAGCTGCGCGCCTCATTGGGTTCTGTGGGGGGTTCGTAATTTTGTGCGCCAAAAAAGACTAGGCCAATGCCAATCAATAAAGGGATAGCTCGGATGGGATGCTTGATGATTGATTTGGCTAAGGCGATCGCCCATTTGATGTCTCTCATGGATGCTGCAATATTGACTCTCTCCATTATCTAGGGAGACTGCCAAAAAAAAGGGGGCGAAGCCCCCAGCAGAACAACTAGCGAGAAACAGGAACCGAAACAACCCAGACCGGGCCAGCAGAAGAACAGACCCCAGGGCGCACCCAGACCGGAACCCCGACCAAGCGGGAAGCCCGGAACCCGAACCGAGCCGCAGCACCAGGGGAAGCGAACTCAGCCCAGACCACCGAGCCAGAGAAAGCCCGGAACGAGCCGCGCACCGACCAACCAACACAGCCGCAGGACAGAGCAAGGCCAGAAACACGGCGGAACGGAACCAGAACACGGGAACCAGAACGGCCAACGGAAAAAGAACGACGAATCACGACAAAAACCTCAGACGAGAAGAACAACAAAGGGGGACAAGCCCCCAGCAGAACAACTAGACAAGAACACCGGCACGACGCAGCCGACCGACCCGGGCCGACAACGCCCCACCAGAGAGCGGACGACCAGACCGAGAAAGCAGCAAGCAACAGGACGAGGGGACGACAGCCGCCCGCACCGCCAGGGAACAAGCAGGGCCGCAAACAACCACGGGCACCGAACGAGAAACAGCCGGGGCCGAGCCAGCAGAACCGGAACGACCAAAGACAACGAGAAACAGCACAGAAACGAGAAACCAACAGAACAAAAACACGGGCAAAACCCCCAAAAAACAACAACGCGGCCACACCGCAAGAGGGTTTTCTGCCCCGCTCAGTAGCCTTTGGCAATTCAGTAACGACCAGCGGAAAGCCCGGAGTGCGCGAGAAAAATGCACCCTGGCCGCGCGGAAAATAACCTCGCCAATACACCAGCAACCGTGCCTCTGGAAGTCGCGCATGGGGCCAGACCGAAATCAATATCAGCGCCGCAGCTCGGTATAGGCTTTGTAGCGGGTATTTAGCGGGGAAAATAAAAAACCTGTGTGGTCTCAATAACCTGTGGCGAGGCAGTGAACTTTTCGGGAGTATGCAAGTTCGCCAGTATAAAGCCCCCTTGGGGGCACGTGCCCTTCGCGGCGTAGAGCGATGTGTTTATAAACCGCGCATGGCGCACGATATTTCAAGAACTAGGGGAAAAATGAAAAATCCTTGGGCTGTTGGATACCCAAGGAAGTCTGTCAGTGTTTTTGTTCTACTGTTCATCTTCGCAAATATTGTTAATCTTTGCGGTTAGGTTTTCTTTTTCTGCGGTTAGCTGGGCCAAACGATTCTGAAAGTTGAGATATTCGGCAGGGCTGCCCTGGCCCCGTTGGAAGTAGATTTCAAAAAGTTGAAGGCGTTTTTGCTCGGCCATTAATTCTGCTTCTAGGTCGGCCAGTTGATCAAGGTCGGCTTGGATTTGTTCGGCGATCGCCTTTTTCCTCATCTCAGTCCTGATATCGGCTTCCACTAGATTGAGTCGGCTGGCATCAGCTTGGGCTTCGGTGGTGCGGATTTGTAACTCGGCCCGTTGGCGATCGCCACCCCCAAGGAGATTTTGCAGAATACCGATGGGATTGGGGTTTAACCAAGTCGTCCAGCGGCGATCGCGTTGGTAGTCAACAGAAGCTTCAAGATTTTCAAGGCGAGATGCTTCCACATTTTTAGCCTGGACAATCAGTTGTAAATCAGGGTCATTCTCGATTTGGCACTGGGTCAGGGTCGCCAAGTCGTAGGGTAATTTCGGCGTTGATTGTGCCTTCACTCTGGTCAAGCCACTTGATGCGACGGATAGTGCCAGCATAAGGACTGCGGACGGTAGAAACTTCAGAAAGCTGCTTTTCAACATCGGCGAGTTTGGTGTTGAGGTCAGAGAGTTGGTAGGCGCGGCTGCGCTGTTGGTTCTCGAACTCTTGTAATTGTCGTTGGTAGGCAAGGGCGTTGGCATTGGCACGCTCAATCCGTTCGGCGATCGCCAAGGAAGAAAGATATTCCTGGTGTTGCCGTTGGGCCTGGGCATCCTTGAGGTTAGCGACTGCTTTGTTGAGTTCAAGTTGGGCGGTCTGTTGGTCAACTTTTAGGGCTTCGAGCTTGGCAGTTTCGTGGGTGACAAGTAAAGGCTCATTAAGCTGGGAGATTTCTTCAATGAGGGATTTTTGGTTGGCGATCGCCAATTTTGCCAATTCTAATTTGGTGGTGGCCTGGGCGATATTTGCTTTGTGGCTTTCGTAACTGACGGGGGGCAACCCTGCCACTTCTGGGACGGTGCGCGGTGGTAAGGGTCGGGAAATTTCCAAGGTATTGAGTCGCGCGATCGCCAGTTGTAATCTTTGCTTCTCTACCAGAAGGCGATCTCGATCCTGGGGGCGATCGGCAATCACTTGATTGATGCTGACTTCATCTCCTTCCTTCACCTTGAGGTCGTCTAGTTCAGTGAGTTTGACCTTGAAGGTATAGCGGCTAGGACTGTTGGCAACCACTGACTCCACCTCTGTTTCCTCCGGCTCGTTCTGTTGGGCGATGGAACCGAGGGGGAGGAGAAAGGCACCGAAACTCATAAAAATCACCATCACTGAAAATAAGTAGCGGATGGGTTCACTGGGTTTGAGTTTTTGTAAGGCAAAATTCAGCATCGGCATTCATCTATTTTTCCCATTCAACCAAGCTTATCAAGGGTTGGACACCCCTCTAACTCCCCTCCAGGGGAGAAGGTTTTTGTGCTGCATAAAATACCGTGCCGTTAAAACTCTTGATCGAAATAATCAGCGTCTACGTCAAAGGCGGGATTGTTGCCCAACTCAAGCACTGCTCTTGCTGTGGGGATTTCTTTGGACAGTGTTCCAATAAAAGAGTCGATTAGCTCTTGGGCGATCGCCCGACTGTCGCCATCAACGTACCGCTGGGCAACTTGCAAATGGGAGATAAGCACAAAAAACTGAGTTGCATTCAGGCCCAGGATGAAGGTTTCCTTGCATTCGAGAATTTGGTCAAGAAATGATTTGTCGTCCATGTTTCACCTCAAGTTAAAAAGTGGGGGCTGGGGTAAACACCTTAAACTCCAACTGGCCGATTGCCCATTGACCCTCCAGAACAGGAATGACCTGATTGGTGTCGGCATAGTTGAAGGCAATGCGATCTCCGTAGGGCGTTAGGGGTTGGGGGAGTGAACCGGGTAACTCTTCAGGGAAGTCGATCGCCACATTGCCAGAAATAAGGACAAGGCCATTGGGGTAACGCTGGGAAATTTCCCGCAGCACCTCATCCAACGGTTCATCATTAAAGCCCTGGGTAAAGGTTTCAACGGTTTGCTCATCGCCAATGTCTAGGCGTACCAGGGTCGGCAAAATATCTCCTGTTTCACCAACTTTATAAACCCCCTGGCCATCAGTAACGATGTACCCACCATCCTCGGCCACAATAAAAAAGGTTTGATTAACGGGGCGGCGATCGCTAGCCCAGACTCCCTCCACATGGAGCCAAGTTGCATTGGTGGCAGCTTTGGCATTGTATTCCCTGATGCTATGGTCTTTGAGGTTTAGCGTGCGGCTGGCAACATCCCGAAAACCACCATTGCCCAACAGGTTCAGATTTAAGAACAAAATTAGTACAGCGATCCCCAAGACCCAATATTCTGCTTTACCTCCGGTCTTCATGCGTCGTTTTGGATTCATGCCGCAGACGCACCACGCCTGCAAGGGATAGAACAGTTGCACGCCCTGCTTCGTGAAGGTATCGGAGAAGATAGCGAGAAAGTGACCCAGGGGTAAGGCGATCGCCCAGGGGGTCGGGATACCGAGGAAATACCAAAGTGCTCCGGCGATCGCACTGAGGACGGCATTGAATAGAAGACAGTGGGTAATCGTCCGGTGGGGGTAACGGTCTTCAAGCCAATGGGACACAGGAAAAAAGACCTGACCCACGAGGCTATGGGAGCTGTCGAGGTCAGGAATTTGTGAGCCGATAATTGCCAAGCCTAGCACCACTGGGTCAGCGGTTTGCAACAGTAGGGTGGTGCCACAAACGCCAATAATGGCATGGGTCACACTCATCATGGTTCATTCCTCCTGGGTTTTACACCCCTCTAACTCCCCTCCAGGGGAGAATTTTTCCAGTTTTTTTGTGCGCCATAAAATACGCAGACGCTGATCGTCTTTGGTGTAAGACAAAAAATACCTGAGCGGCGATCGCGATCGCATTTTTGTAAGGCATAAAATACCCAGGTGATGATCCTGTTTGGTGTAAGACAAAAAATACCCCCTCTGCCTATTGGCATCTCCCCAGAGGGGAGAACACCCCTCTAGCTCCCCTCAAGGGGAGAAGTTTATTGACCATATTTCCGCCTCGTTCCTCGGATTTTGCCAATCTGCCGCAGCATCACGCCCAACACCAGGGCAATGCCACCAATGACATACAAACCGCGATCGCCAGTGCCCAAACCAATAAAGCGGACGATGGAAAAGGCCATTAAAGCCGAGATGATGATTGGACTAATATCGAGATATAAACTGTGCTCCGGCTCTGGATTCAAGCCCAGCTTCTCATTCCTGACTGCCTTTCTCGCTAGGAGAGGATTACGGCCAGCAACGGTTAACAGCTTGGCAATCTGGTGGTCAGTGAGAGATAAGTCATTTTTTTCAGCTTCCTCCAGAATGACGCCTCGAATGGCATCAATGGAGGGGCGTTCTAATTCCACCTCCAGCATTTGCAGGTAAATATCCCGCTTAATCACCGCGACGGCGATCGCCACAACAATCACCTTACCCATACGCATGAGAGTTTCCAGCCAATAGCGAATGGAGGCTGGCAACCGCTTTGCTTCCGGGATAATCAGCAGGCTACCCTTCTCAATTTCTTGGGCTAACTTTTCTTTGATTTCATCCGCCGTCAGTTGGCGATCGCCAATCACCTCCCCGTCTTTGTTGTACTTGGGTTCAACGGTGTCCACGCGAAATTGTTTCGCCAGCTCCATGAGAAAAGTTTTAGTGCTGCCTTGGTAAGCAACAATCGCCCAGGGTTCGATATCCACCGCAGCGGCGATCGCCTCTGGTAGTCCCTCAAATAAACCCGCTTCCCCCAGGACAAGACAGTGATGACCTTCCTGAATGATGGAAATGATTTGGCTTAGGTTTTCTGGATTGACCCGCTGCGATATTTGGTAAGGATCTGGCTGGCGATCGCGGCGGGATTGGCTAAAGGGTCACGGATCGCCCTCCGGGTCTGTTCAATCTTGCGGCGTAAATCTTCCGGTAGATCATCCTCGGTCATCTGCTCAACAAGGTGGGCCATGACCAATTCCGGTTGAAGAATTTGCTTCGCTTTCTTGGCCTGGGCAATGCGAATGAGAGCATCAAAGTCAGTCTCGTCAGAAAGATCCAAGTTCTCTACAGAAGGCTCAGAAAGTAGGTCATCTACTTCATATAAAACAGGGCTCAGTGGACTATCTGAGGTATCTTCCACTGGACTCATTGGACTGCTATCAGAATCATTGACTGGACTGTTAGTAAGCTCATCAATAGACTCTATTGGACTTTCATCAGACTCAGCCAAAGATTCCGTTGGACTCTCCAGGTGATTACCCTCATCATTGCCCAAACTTTCCAGTTGAGATTCTGCTGGATTTATGGCAGTGGAATTATGACTTTCCACCGGCATTGAGTCAGAAGTGTCCACTTTAGATTCCAACGGCTTCTTAGTCGTTTCCGACGAAGATTCCAGTGGAGAATTCAAGGATTCTTTATAGGCCAATAAAATGTCCAGTTCCGCTTGGGTGATGGTAATTCGCCCATCTCGCTTAATCGGTTGGACACCAGTGGCTTTGAGGTACTGGTAGTAGCGAGACTTTCCAATACCCAGTTTCCGTTGGACTTCTTGCCGGTCGTACATGAAAAAATTTTTATTTTCTATAGATCCATAATATGGCTGCATTTCCCGGTGGACTTTCCACTGGAAATTCCAGCTCTACTTAAGGATAACCGGAAACACAGTGGACACATAATTCCACTCTCCCCAGGGATAATGGCAGTGGACAGGGATAGAAACCTAATAGCGACTGGAAAAATCATAAGCAGTAGAATTTAGCATTTCCACTCATCTCGATATAGGTGGAAAGTTAGTTGAGAATCTTGGCGATCGCCTCATTGATATTTTATGGCGCACAAAAAAGAACACTGATTTCAAGGGACAGAAAAACATGGCCTGAAATTTTGCGCCAAGGGCGTTCCCTCCGGGGACAGCGAAGCTGCGCGCCTGCACGGTATTTTATGCAGTACAAAAATCCTTATTCAAAATACTCTTCGGTGATTTTGACCCCTGGCTGGTTCCCTTGCTCAAGTAGTTTTCCGGCTTCTGGAATTGATTGGGAAACAGCATTGATTAGTTTCGTCACAAGATTTTGAACCATAAGGCCACTTTCACCACGAATCCAGTGTTGTGCTGTCTGGAGGTAGGCAACGAGCACGAATACCTCAAAGGCACTTAAGGAGAGCGTGATTTTGGAGTCGTGGTTGATCAAGGATTGAAGAATGTCGTTGTTGTTCATCTGTCTGCACGATTATTTTTTGTCTTACACCACATCCAGAACTGGACGGATTTTAGAAATTGAGGCGGGAATTTTTGTCTTACACCAGATTATTCAAGCCTGCCTGTCTCAATAAAGTTCAGGATGCGAACCACATTTTGATTGGCTTGGATCAATTGATGTATTGCTGCAACTTGCTGAAATTTGATGCGTTTTGATCTCGTTGACCATCGTTGCTGCTTCTCCTGCCACTCTCTCCATTGATAAAACCAGCGATAGTGATGGGGATAATCGAGGGCAATATCTTTGGGTACTCGTTCTCCTTGGATGATGGGATAGGTTTTGCCTCGGCGAGTTTCGGTGAAGGGGACTAAACAACCAGAGGCTTTTCCACTACTGCCCCGTGGTCTACCGCGCCTTTTGTTGGTGGTGCCAGTCAACGAAGTGGAGAGCGATCGCCGCTTGGGCTGGGGTGACAGTTTTTCCAGCGAGGCGTCTGACATCGTTACGTCCTTTGAGGCCACTGGGAACGAGGTAGGCAGTTGGGTGAAGCGTTGTCCAGTGATTGAGCTGAAGAGATGCCATGGAAAACCCATGTACATCGCCATCGCCTCTGGGCTGAATTGATAGCCAGGGGGAATAACGCCTAATTGCTTCAGCCTTTGTTCTAACTTCGTCTGACCAGCATTGCGGGTCGTGCCCTGTCCTGTGGTCAAGGTAGGCAATAATAAACGTTCTTTCCCGTCGGTGGGATGCGCCGAGTTCACTAGCGGCGATTGTAAAACCCGTTGTTTGATAGCCAGCCATTCGGCATCCCCCAAGGATTGCTCGTAAACCTCTAGTGGCAATGCCCACAGGTTGCTCCCAGATGAAATATTGGGGTCGGACTTGGCACATAATGCGTAATCCTTCGCGCCATAACTGTGATTCGGGGTGATGGAGTCCGGTTTTGCTGCCTGCGTGGGAAGTTCCGGTGCAGGGGAAGCCGCAGGTGATGAGGTCGAATTCTTTTTGTTGGGGGTAGTAGGTGCGGATGTCTTTGTGAATGGTGACTTTGGGGAAGTAGTTGGAATAGACGGCGATCGCCTGTTCGTCGATGTCGCAGTAGTCTGTGGTTTTGATGCTTTCGGAATAATATTTGGCGATCGCATGGGAGAAGCCCCCAATGCCGCCGAAGAGTTCGCAGTGTCTGAGCATTGTTGTAGATCGTTCAGATAGTCGAGTAATGGCATCCCAGGTTCTGGTGGGAGGGATTTTAGCCACTGCTCAAATCTTTCTTCACCCATGTCTATGCACCCTGAAAAAAAGGGAACCTCCGTAAAGAATATGTATAGGTGTATACAAAAGATACGGAGGTATTATAGATAGACAGATATACAAAAATCAACACCAAGAGCAATCAGGTTCAGCACTTCACTGTTCCCAGAAAACACCTGACTTAACAAATGAATTGGGTACTTAGACGTCGCCTAATTCCTGCTTAATTTCTTCTAGGAGGTCAGGATGCTCACGAATGACTTTCATGAGGATGCTCCTCAGTAAGGGAGTGTTTTTACTGCCATCCTCTTTCAGTAGTTTTTCCGCAATGTCCACGGGTAATCTGACGCCAAAAACAGAAGGGTACATTTCTTCATTTTTTTTGAGGTCGCCATATTTTGCACGGGCTACTTCCTGAAATTTTTTAGGGAGAGTGTCTAGTTTTGACATGGCTTTTCCTCTAGTTAACAAGTCTATTCTACTGTTTAGCAGAGTGAATGAGTGGCCCAAAAAGAGCTAAATGCTGCTACGGGGATCATGCACCACAAACGTCTTGGTGTTCTGCCAATGCAATTTCAAGCATTGCTTCGAGAATGCCTTCCTTAAATGCTTGTTTGATTAGGGGTGGGGCGTTAAGAATTTGGGGGGTTGCTTGGTGGTCAAGAATAAATCGCTTGAATGCTGTGGGGTCATCATCTAGGCTGAGTTCAGTGAGAGCGGTGCGGGTAAACTCGTGGCCGAGGGCTTTAGCTGTGCTTGTATCCATATCATTTGTATCAAGGGGAAATGGGGCAGTTTTGCGACGTGCCCGGGTCGATTAGGCTATTTATTCACCAAGGATTGTTTTTAGAGCGTTTTTGACGCCTTTCATAGTAGCGAAGTAAGCTCCTTTTTCTGTGAGTCGGAGTTGGCGATCACCATTAATCGTAACGGTGTGGGTTTCTTTGCAAATAGAGTCAACCTGTACGAGCTTAATGGTTAAATCGTGAGTGAGGAAATAAGCTTGCATGGGTCAATTACTGGTAGAGGTAGAGTCCTAAGCCAAACTTTGCGCAGGCTCGCCGGAAAGCCATACTCTCGGCGTTACTCGACGGATCGCCATAGGGGTGTTCAACAACTTCTCCGGTGCGCTTCACCAGTTTGAGCGTTTCGGTGCCAGTGGCTTCACGGTATATGTTTCCCTCGGCCACAGTGAGGGTTAATCTTCCTGTAAGGAAAAGGCGATCGCCGCTGGCTTGAATGGTGACAATTTCCCAAGTCCAGCCGGGGCAATATTTATCAAGGATTTTGACGGCATTGTGCCAGGGGAGATAAGTGATATTCCGGTCTTTTGTGCCAAGCATGGATGCGGGAATAGGTCGGGATAATGTTTCAATGGTTTGCTTCAATGTCCATTCACCGATGCTACTGGGGCGTTGGGTTTGAGGGCTTGTGATGGTGGTCATAGTATTTATTCTTCCAATAAAATTTCTTCTGCTTGTTCAAAAAGTTTGTAGAGTCGGGTAGTGCCAGGTTTACCAAGGGCTTCTTCTACATTCCAGGTACGGGAATAGTGCTGCTCGATGTAGTTACGGAGTTTGATAAGCTCCTGGGCCATGGCTTTAGCGTTGGGTTTGTTCATGGGATTGGTCATGCCCCCCACTGAGGAGGGCTAAGTTTACGGCAGGTTACTTAATACGAATGGACTGACCTCGTTCGCCAAGGTGGGCGATCGCCTGGGCTGTCTCGTCGCCTGCTTCAATGGCCTCACGGATTGCGGTGGTGTCGGGTTCGATGGTGACTTTTTGGAATTGTTGGGGTAGGTCTTCCACATTGAGATCTTCCCGTAAAATCAGGGGTGCTTTCCCACCATTTTTCGCAATGGTCACTCGATGCCGTTCTGTGTCCAGGCGTTTGATGTCGAGGGATTGCAGGTGGGTTTGCAGTAAAGTCTTGAGGCGTTTGGCTTTGCTTTCATCATTGCGAGCAAGTTCCTGGATCTGCTTGGCTCGGTCTTTGCGGGCGATCGCTCTCGCTTGTAGTTCCTGGATCAGTTCGACATAGTTATCAACCTTGGTCTTCAAGTCAGCTTGGGAGTCTGCAAGGAAATTAAGGATCGTCTGTTCTTGGTTTTGGTCGTCGGCATTGTCCAGAAGTTCTTCGAGTAGGCGAATGTCTGCGGTGATTTCAAATAAAGTGTTCATGATTTTTCCTGAAAAGTAAATGTTTGGGATAGTGCCCCCAAGGTGGGGGCTAGGCTTTGGGGGGATTACTGGTAAGCGAAAACGTAGATCTGATAATTGGGGGCTGGCTCCGCAAAGTAGTCATTAATGAACCAGTCACGGGCGATCGCTTCAAAGTCGATATAGCCCAGGTTCATTCCTGCTGCTTCCCAAGCGTCAAGGGTTCCGCATTCGTCTAGCATCTCCATGACAAAATCTTTTTTACTGTCATAGGTGCCGCGATAGTCTTCCTCAAACCGGGCGACAGTATCCGCTACGCGATCGCCATAGGTGACGGTTGAATAATAGGCGGCAAAGGCTGGGCCATGGTCGGCGATCGCCTGGGCTAGGGCTGATACAGTCTCGAAAGGTTCCCACTCGCTAAGGCGGATACCCTCGAAACCCTCGTAATCATGTATGGCCCATTCTTCGCAAATGTCGCCAATTTTCCAAGCGGGAGAAGTCTTGAGCATTTCTCGCACTTCTTTGCGGATGTCTTCGGCGTCTTGGTCTGCATCAATCCAAGCCCCATGTAAAAAACCGTTGTTGTAGGCCGCAAGGCAAGCGACATAGATCCGAGGGGTATCGGTTAAAGTAAGCATGATTTTTAATTCCTAAAATTCTGAAAAGTTGAAGCGGTAGGGGTGGGGGACAATGCCCCCAATGAACTAAAAGGGCAGATCCTCTAAGGGGATAAATGCCGTGCTTTTGGGATGTTGCTTAAAAAGAGCGATTACTGCTTTCCCGTGGTCAACAATGGCCGGGCGATCGCCGCGTCGGATGATCACAATAGGCTCGGCAAAATCAGCAGGGTGGGGGCTAGTGGTTAGGTGGCCGCCCTGGGAATCATGGACGAAATAAAGCATCACTAATCCCTCCCCTAGTAAGGCAACCAATCAGAAGGAAACAGGTCACAGCAAGGATATTTAATCTCTAAGCTGTGCGCCTCAAAATAACTGCAACCATAGGCAAGGTCACGCCATTCGTCCTCGATGTCTGCGTTGGTGAGGGGCTGGGAAAACTCCATGTCTGATTCGGCGCAAATTTCCCCATGAAAACTGGTAACAGCGGTAAAGCTGAAACGATAACGGGTATTCCAGCAAACTCGAACCCCTGCCGGAAGTTCTTCGTCTCTAGTCTCGAATTGGTAGCGGCCAATCGTCGTGTTATAGGCCGTCCGGTCAGCCATCTCCGATAGCTGCCGTAAAATATCTAAAGCAGTCATAACTAACTTGTCCTTAGTTGTGGTTGTTAGGGCTTGGGGGGAAGGTAGGATTTCCCTCCTTGCCTGCTTCTATTATAGCCGTAAACCACCTTGTTAACAAGCAAAAACACTCAAATAACCCATAAGAAAAACTGATGTATAAAGCAGGTAATACACCTAGTTAACAAGGTAAAATATAGAGGTAGCTAGTAAAGAGAGAGAACAAGCTATGCTCGCATTCAGCGGCCCTAGAAAACTCACACCACAAGAGACCAAACAAGTGCTAAACCTACTCCCCGCAAACCCTCCAGCGGTCGGAGTGGGAGATGCTAAAGGGCTAGACGCCCTAGTAGCAGAACACTACACAGAAAAAACAGACCTCACCATCTACCATGTGGAAGGCCGGGAAAGATGGCAGTTCGCCGCCCGCAGTCAACGCATGGTAAACGACGCCACCGAGCTAATCGCTTTCCCTAACAAACCCTGCCCGGAAACCTGCACCCCCACAAAACCCTTCAGCGGCCACGGGAGCGGCACCTGGGGAACTATCGCCTATGCAATCAAAAAAGGGCTAAAGGTGACAATCTACCCTCTCGACGGTAGCCAAGCACCGAGCTGGGCAGAACAAAGACAGCTAACTCTGATCTAAACCCGCAGGGCCGCAAGGCCCACAAGCGGCAGGGGGGCCACGGCACAAACCAACAGCCCCCAGGCGAAAAAACAGCCGGACAGGAACCACAGGCAACCCGCACCTAGACAACACACAAGAGGACAAAAAAACACGCTGCGCGCGCCCCTACCCCCTCTAACCCACCCCTCTCTCTCTTTCTACTAGCGACGTGCCGCCCAAGAAAAAGAAAAAGCACGCCACAAACGCCGGGATAGGGACGTAGCTTGCTTAGGCCCCAACGTATAAAAACTGCCCGACAGCCAACGATCGCCGACGTAGGAGGCCAACGTAAAAAGACACGGGCTAACGCACTCCGGCGGACTGGTGTTGCTAAAATGCCTTTTCGCGGCTAAGGAAGCGTAATTACGCCGCGATCGTGCGGCATCCTTATTTCTAGCCTGTCGCTCCGCCTATACTTACCAGTAACGGGAAGGGGTTGGGCAAGTAGCTGTTTTCTTGGCGGCAAGTAACCTTTGGGAACAGGACTATCTGGGGCAGCAGGATAAGACTTGGTGGGCAGTGGGCGAACGGTAGGCAATAACCCCCATGGGGACGGGTAAAGCGGCTGAAAGCGGCTTTTGAAATATTAGAGACAATCGTCATCGGCGCATCTGCGCGGACGACTCCTGATTTCCTGTCCCCCGAACTTAAACCAGGGGACTATGGCCATGGTTTTTGTGCGCCATAAAATAACCTCCGGCGATCGCAGTTTCCCTATTTTTCAGAGAGCCTCAACATTGACCCGATGTCAGCTATAGATTCAGACAATTAAAAAGGTGCGGGATTATACTGGGAAAGACCAAGCAAGTGATTACGTGCTTACTTAATTACTTGATTCTTTTTGAAGACTAGAAAGCAGCTATTATTCCTCGATGACGCAGTTGGATTTTTCCAACAAAGGTACATAACGCGACATAGAAATTTAAGCACAACCTTTAAAAGAGATTTACTTGAGCGGCATTAGACCTTCTGGACATGAGGATATTCTAAGCCGCAGGTTTCTAAGACCAGTGACATAAACTATATGTTCTCTTCGAGAAAACGTTTCCACTTATTCACGTAATCACTTATTCACTTGGTTCAGTAATCACGTGCTTTCATCCACTCTTCAGCGGCTTCCCGTAAGATCTCATTCATGCTTCGATCGCTGTCAAAGGCGGCATATTTCAAGCGTTTGTACTGAGCACTAGCCATATCAAAGCTGATCCGATGGGGATATTTTTTACCCTGCTGTTTATCTTCGGGGGCTTCGGGCTGAGACGGTGGGAGAGTAACTGCTTCATTAGTAGTAAGTTCTGGGTCTGTGCCTCCTTTGTTAATCCATTCGTCAGCGGCTTGAGGCATTGGGTTAGATTTTGGATTTCGAGCAATACGGCTTTTCTTCGCTACCATTTTTTAACCTCCATTAATTTCAAAATGTCTTTGGCAAATTTCAAAACTTCTTTTGAGGCAGAACTTGTCGCCGACATTTCCATGACGGTATGGCCAGATGAGGACTCACTAAACGCTACCCGTTGGGCGATCGCCTGCGGTAGTGTGGGAAGGTCATATTCAGATAAAGCCTCTTCCACATCACGACCAATAACAGTATTGGGAATGCGACGGTTAATGATGAATGCGGCTTTGATATCTGGTTTAAATCCTTGGGCTTCATCGATGAGGATGACGGTTTCTGATGCTGCCCAAACATCGTAGGAACTGGGCTGGACTGGAATCAACACCAAATCAGCGGCAAGGATCGCTGTTCGAGCTAGGGCACTAACCCGTGGGGGCGTATCAATCACCACATGGTCATAGTCTTTGGCGATGTCAGGCAAATCTCGGTGCAAAGTATTTCGTGCCATCCCAATTACAGTAAAGGGCGGCTTTTCTTCTCGTGCGGCTGACCAGCCTTGAGCACTTCCTTGGGGATCGGCATCGACTAACAAAACTCGTCGCTTTGATAGGGCGATCGCATGGGCGAGATGGATTGCCAAGGTTGATTTCCCGCTCCCGCCTTTAAGGGAACTGAGGGTAATAATCAT